>NZ_JAMYJW010000027.1:0-676 GCF_024136975.1 Haladaptatus sp. AB643 | reverse complement strand
AAAGAGTGGGGCACGCCGTGCAGCGAAAACGGGGTTCCGCAACCGCTGTTGATTCTGGGGATGGGCAAGCTGGGCGGCTGCGAGCTTAATTTCTCCTCAGACATCGATCTGATTTTTGCCTGGCCGGAGAACGGCTCCACGCGCGGCGGTCGTCGCGAGCTGGACAACGCCCAGTTCTTTACGCGCCTGGGGCAGCGGCTGATTAAGGCGCTGGATCAGCCCACGCAGGATGGTTTTGTCTACCGCGTGGACATGCGCCTGCGCCCGTTTGGCGACAGCGGTCCGCTGGTGCTGAGCTTTGCCGCGCTGGAAGATTATTACCAGGAGCAGGGTCGCGACTGGGAGCGTTACGCGATGGTCAAAGCGCGGATCATGGGCGACAGCGACGATGCCTGGGCCAACGAGCTGCGCGCCATGCTGCGCCCGTTCGTGTTCCGCCGCTACATCGACTTCAGCGTGATCCAGTCCCTGCGAAATATGAAAGGGATGATTGCCCGCGAGGTGCGTCGCCGTGGCCTGAAAGACAACATCAAGCTCGGCGCGGGCGGTATTCGTGAGATCGAATTTATCGTCCAGGTCTTCCAGCTAATACGCGGCGGGCGTGAACCTTCTCTGCAATCCCGCTCGCTGCTGCCGACCCTGAGCGCTATCGAACAGCTGCATCTGCTGCCGGAAG
>NZ_JAMYJW010000026.1:0-692 GCF_024136975.1 Haladaptatus sp. AB643 | reverse complement strand
ACTGGCTTTACGCTGCCTTCCTGGGGCGTACAAGAAAGACAGCCCAATCAAGCTGGGCACTGCTGGTCAGTTTACCCTGGCAACATCCGACACTGATTCTGTGATCGGCTACAGCCAGGATGAATACACAATCGCGGCAAGCACCACTGACTTCATTCGCGTGCGTATGCGCGTTGGCACCGTAGCCGCCGCTGGCGCGTAACAAAAGGATAAACGCATATGTACTTTTCTAAAGAGACACTGGCGACTAATGCTCGCCTTGGCGCTCACTGGAATGAGTTGTGGGCTAACCGCAACATGTGGAACGCGCAACATGACTCTATGATTGCCGTCAACCGCGCGCACATGACGCCGGAGATGTTGGCATGTAACGCTGTTGGTGGTTTCGCTCGAGATTTCTGGGCTGAAATTGATAACCAGATTTTGCAGCTGCGAGATCAGGAAGATGGCATGGAAATCATCAATGACCTGATGGGCGTCCAGACCGTACTTTCAGTTGGCAAGACGGCGAAGTTATATAACGTTGTCGGCGACATTGCTGATGATGTTTCTGTGAGCATTGACGGTCAGGCTCCGTTCTCCTTCGATCACACTGACTACGCTAATGATGGCGACCCAATTCCGGTATTTACTGCTGGCTACGGTGTAAACTGGCGTCACGCGGCGGGCCTGAATTCAGTCGGCGTGGATCT
>NZ_JAMYJW010000025.1:0-746 GCF_024136975.1 Haladaptatus sp. AB643 | reverse complement strand
GTTACGTCCGCCTCGTCGACAAACAGTTCTTCCCGAAGACGCTTGGCGGCCAGACGTACACGCCTGCGCGGTTTGAAATCGAAGAGAGCCAGCAGAGCGGAACTCCGGTAATCGACGCAACGGTGAAGCTTGGGCGACTGTCTTCAGATATCAAAACGCTGATGAAGAAGTGGAGTGGTGTTTCCAGGCTGTCGCCTATCACGGCAACTCGTCAGGTTTTCGATAGAGTTGATACCTCTACGCCAATGAAGAATTGGACATTATTTGTAAAAACTGTCGATGTTGTTTCAGATAACGCATCAGTTACTTTATCAATGACAAACCCGCTAAATAACAACATTGGCCAACCATATGATCCAGTCGAATACACGGGGCTTCAGTACCTCTGATTTTATCAGCAGGATGATCGGCGTGCCGTGGTCTAACCGCGCCTGCTCATTCGAAAAGACTGATTGCTGGGGGGCTGGTTGTGCTGTATTACCGACATGTGCTCGATATTGAGCTGCACCAGACGCCGGGTTACGAAGCCGGGGAGGATTTCTTCACCTGCTATCAGGGAGACGTCGTTTTCTGGCGCAAGGTCGATAAACCGGTCGACGGGGGGATATTTGTCGGGTACCGCGGCGCGCAACCGGCGCACGTTGGCCTGGTACTGAACCGGCAGGCGCTGCACTCGCGTGGAGAGAACGGAAGCGTGCGCATGGACTCGTTGCTGGTCATTCAGCGGGCATTCACCAAAGTGGAGT
>NZ_JAMYJW010000024.1:0-801 GCF_024136975.1 Haladaptatus sp. AB643 | reverse complement strand
TGTCGGTGTAATAGTAAGAAATCATTGATTTTCCACCATCAGCTCTGGAGATTCAAAAATATTCCCAATCACTTTACAACTTTTGTGATATTTGAATAATTCTTCTTGACCTAATTCGTTGTCTATACAATGAACTTTGGAAAAGTTATTCACAATTACTTCGTAAGGAAGATAATCTCCAATTTTGATAATATCCCCTTCATAAATTTCTTTACCCTTCTTATCTTTTAAGCCTGTGTATTGCATTAATTCATATTTCAATTCATCTGCTTCATACTCATATTGAGATACTTTAATCTCTATTGGCTTGCCATCAAATGTTATAAATTCATCATTGTAATCCCCTGGATAAACCATAAACCCTGGATCACCATATTGCTTACACCAAGCACGAAACTTTATCTCACTCACGTTCATTCCTCCTATAGCATTTTTAATTCTCCTGTATCGCCTTTTCCGTTCCTAAAACCAACTACTTCAATACCTCTACCGTTGAAGCGGTGATTAAAGACGTTACGGCAATCAACCCGAACGCAGTGATGATCATCAAGTCGACAATTCCAGTGGGTTCACCAAATCGATTAAAGAAGAGTTGGGTATTGATAATGTCTTCTTCTCGCCGGAATTTCTCCGCGAGGGCAGGGCGTTATACGATAACCTGCACCCATCCCGTATCGTGATTGGCGAGCGTTCCGAGCGTGCGGAGCGTTTTTGCTGCGTTGCTTCAGGAAGGCGCAATCAAAAAAGATATTCCGGTGCTGTTCACAGATTCCACCGAGGCAGAGGCCATTAAGCTTTTCG
>NZ_JAMYJW010000023.1:0-943 GCF_024136975.1 Haladaptatus sp. AB643 | reverse complement strand
GCTCGCGTGTACGGGTGCGCGGCATCGTTCACGATCTCCTCGGAAGGGCCGACCTCCGCCAAATCGAAGGCGTACATCACGGCGAGGCGGTCGGCCAACGTCGCGACGAGCGGCAGGTCGTGGGTGATGAACACCATCGTCAGGTCGTACTTCTCCTGCAGTTCTTTGAGCAGAATCAGGATCGATTGCTGCATCAGCAGGTCCAGCGCCGCCGTCGGTTCGTCCATCACCAAGATGTCCGGATCCAACACCAGCGACAATGCGATCAGTGCGCGCTGTTGCATCCCACCGGACAGTTCGTGCGGGTACGATGACAGCACGCGGTCAGCATCGAGGTAGAGATCGGCGAGCAGTTCACGCGCGCGGTCCATTCCCTCGGCGCGGTCAGCGTCGTGAGCGTCCAACGTATCGTAGAAGTGGTCCTCGATTTTCATCGTCGGGTTGAACGAACTCATCGCCCCCTGGAACACCATCGAAATCTGTTCCCACCGCATCGAGCGCAACTCTTCCTGCGAAAGCTCCAGCACGTTGACCTCCTCACCATCCTCCGGCCGATAGATCACTTCGCCCTGAAGCAATCCGGGGTCGGGAATCGCATCCAGAATCGTTTCGGCGAACATCGACTTGCCCGACCCGCTTTCGCCGACCACGCCGACGATCTCGTTGCGCTGGATATCGAGACTCACGTCGTTCAACACGTACGATTTACCCTCGTCGTAGGTGACCGATGCGTTCCGAATACTCAGGATGGGATCCGATACCTCCGTGACTGTTTCCTGTTGTTGTGACATCATGCTTAGAGCACCTCCGTACCTTCGTCCGATTCTTCCAGCGTCGTCGATTCACCCGCGAGACGCGTTCTGACGCGTGGGTTGAACAAGCGGTCCAAGCCCTGTGCGAGCAGAATGAGCGACAGGGCGATACCCATGATCATGATCATCGG
>NZ_JAMYJW010000021.1:0-1719 GCF_024136975.1 Haladaptatus sp. AB643 | reverse complement strand
AATATGGTCAACTATTATTTGAAACGGACGGGACGAGCGATCTTCACGCTGTGGCTGGTCGTGACGCTCACGTTCGGCATGATCCGACTGCTGCCGGGTGGCCCGCTCACCCAACTGCGCGGCAAACTGATTCGCCAGGGGTACCCACCCCAACAGATCAACTCCATCATCGAAACCTACCAAAACCTGCAACCCGACGCCCCGCTGTACGTCCAGTACAGCGACTACATCACCGCCCTGCTGCACGGCAACATGGGCAAATCGTTCACCTATCCCCGCACCGTGGCGAGCATCGTCGGTGAAGCATTGCCGTGGACCATCTTCGTGATGGTCACCGCCACCGTCATCATCTTCGCCATCGCCATCGTCTGGGGTGCACTCATGGCCTACCGGGAAGGGAGCCGCTTCGACATGGGATCGAGCATCCTTTCGATCATCCTCTCCTCGATTCCCTTCTACGTCCTCGCCATCGCCCTCGTCATCGTCTTCGGCTACAAGTACAGCGTCTTCCCCGTCAGCTATCGGTTAAGCCCCGGCGTCGAACCCGGCTTATCCCTCCAGTTCGTCACCGACGCGCTCTATCACGCCTTCCTCCCCATCGTCTCGCTCGTCGTCTCCGGCGCGGGACTCCAAGCACTCGCCATGCGCGGCAACAGCATCCAGGTGCTCGGCGAGGACTACGTCCGCGTCGCCCGCCTTCGCGGGCTTCCCGACCGCCGCATTTCAGTGTGGTACGTCGGCCGCAATGCCATCCTCCCCATGTACACTGGTTTCCTCACTCTCATCGGCTTCAACCTCGGTGGCTCGGTCATCCTCGAACAGATTTTCACCTATCCCGGCGTCGGCTACTACCTGTTCCAGGGACTGCAAAACCGCGATTATCCGCTGATGATGGGCATCTTCCTCGTCATTACCGTCGCCCTCGTCCTCGCCGTGTTCATCGCCGACCTCACGTACGGCATCATCGACCCACGCGTCAAATCGGGTGATTCCAATGAAGCCTACTGAGGACAACGACGACGATGTCGACCGCGTCGCTACGGACGGCGGTTCGCAGTCGAAAGTCGAGGAGTTCAGCTTCGAGACGACGGGGTCTGACACGGAAGTCACGACCAAAGAACGCTTACAGGACTTCTACGCCGAGTTCATCTACAAGCCGGGATTAGTCGCGTGGGACGACCCGCGTACGCGAATCGGCGGGCTCATCCTGTTCATCTACATCCTCATCGGGACGGTGGGCACCTGGCTGTACCCTGCTCCCACCTCGAATCAGGTCCCGCGAAACCTCGTGCCGTTCCAGAACTGGGACGCACCACTCGGGTCGACGAAATCCGGCGTGGACGTGCTGGCGATGGCCATCCACGCCACTCCGCCGATGCTCATTATGATCGCCGCCGGTGGCATCTTCGCCACCGTTATCGCACTCGCCATCGGCACCCTCGCCGGCTACAGCGGCGGGACGGTTGACACCGTGCTGACGTCCTTTTCGGACATCGCCATGACTATCCCCGGCCTGCCGCTCATCATGGTGCTCGCCGCCGTCTTCCACCCAGATAATCCCGTCCTCATCGGCCTCCTCATCACCATCAACTACTGGGCCGGACTCGCCCGCTCCATTCGCTCACAGGTGCTCACCCTGCGCGAAGAATCCTATGTGGAAGCCTCGCGGACGATGGGGATGAGCACGCCGCGCATCCTGTTCAAGGACGTCATCCCGAA
>NZ_JAMYJW010000020.1:0-3375 GCF_024136975.1 Haladaptatus sp. AB643 | reverse complement strand
GTGGCTCTGTGAGGGTTAATGAATGAAGTATGAATGGAGGCGGCGAATCGAATTTCCCAGAGGCTCGCGCACTCCAGTACTGACCGAAACGCAGACAGGCTTAACTTCCGTGTTCGGGATGGGTACGGGTGTCGCCCTGTCGCTCTGGCCGCCTTAACGTCAACTCACGGAATCGAACCGTGACATATGGATACCAATCGTTGATGGTTCGAATGAACCGTAATGTATGTGCAATCCAGTATACGCCTGGACTCACACTCCATGAGTGTGAAGACCAAATGCGGTATGATTGTGTGGCGTCGATCTGTTAGTACTCGCGGACTGAACGCCTCGTTGCCTCGGCGCGTACATCCCGAGCCTATCGAACTCGTCTTCTACGAGTGATCTCGGTGGTATCTCTTTTCCAAGTGGGTTTCGAGCTTAGATGCGTTCAGCTCTTACCCCGTGGTGCGTAGCTGCCCGGCACGCGCTCTTTCGAACGACCGGTACACCAGTGGCACCCATTCGTAGTTCCTCTCGTACTATACGAACGTTCTCGTCAGATACCGTAACACCCCCAATAGATAGCAGCCGACCTGTCTCACGACGGTCTAAACCCAGCTCACGACCTCCTTTAATAGGCGAACAACCTCACCCTTGCCCGCTTCTGCACGGGCAGGATGGAGGGAACCGACATCGAGGTAGCAAGCCACCGGGTCGATATGTGCTCTTGCCGGTGACGACTCTGTTATCCCTAAGGTAGCTTTTCTGTCATCAATGGGCCGCAACAAGCAGCCTCATTGGTTCGCTAGACCACGTTTTCACGTCAGCGTCCCTCGTTGTGTAGGACACTGTCAGACTTCCTTTTGCTCTTGCGCTCTTCCTCGGGTCTCCGACCCGAGTGAGGAAATCTTGGGGCGCGCTCGATATCTTTTCGAGCGCGTACCGCCCCAGTCAAACTGCCTGGCTACCGGTGTCCTCCGCCAGGAGTGAGGGTCGCAGTCACTACCGGGTAGTATTTCAATGATGCCTCGGTGATCCGCTAGCGCGGATACCTGTGTAATGGCTCCTACCTATTCTGCACAGTAGCGACCACGTCCCAGCGACAGCCTGCAGTAAAGCTCTATAGGGTCTTCGCTTCCCCTTGGGGGTCTCCAGACTCCGCACTGGAATGTACAGTTCACCGGGCCCAACGTTGGGACAGTGACGCTCTCATTGATCCATTCATGCAAGCCGCTACTGAAGCGGCAAGGTACTACGCTACCTTAAGAGGGTCATAGTTACCCCCGCCGTTAACGGGTCCTTCGTCCTATTGTACTAGGTGTTCAGATACCCGCACTGGGCAGGATTCAGTGACCGTACGAGTCCTTGCGGATTTGCGGTCACCTATGTTGTTACTAGACAGTTGGAGCGTCCGAGTCACTGCGGCCTGCTCTTATGCAGAGCAGGCATCCCTTATCGCGAACTTACGGGACTAACTTGCCGAATTCCCTAACGTCGGTTGCTCCCGACAGACCTTGGCTTTCACCGCCAGAGTACCTGTGTCGGATCTCGGTACGATTAACACGCTCGTCTTTTCACGGGCCCCGGGTACCACCAACTTTCGCTATCTCGCCATTCTTCCGCTTCCTGCCATTACGGCTTCCACGGAGTTGGACGATTCGACCGGGCGAAGGCCCGGCTTGGTGTTTCCTGAGGCGTCGACTTTTAATGGTGTTAGCACTGGAATATTAACCAGTTTCCCTATTGTCTCATTCGAATTACGGTGAGACTTAGGATCGGCTAACCCTCAGCTGATCAGCATTGCTGAGGAACCCTTACTCATTAGGTCGTCGGGGGTCTAACCCGACTAACGCTGCTACTATGGCCAGGATTTTCGATACTGAACGGTCCATACGAACTCTCGCCCGTACTTCCACCCATTCAGAATGCCAACCTACTAGATCACTCGGTCAAGAGTGCTGCTAGGTCTCGGTGGCGAGCTTGAGCCCCGATCATTTTCGGCGCCGCAAACCTCGGCCGGTAAGCTGTTACGCTTTTCTTAGAGGGTAGCTGCTTCTAAGCTCACCTCCCGGCTGTTTAGGGCTTGCGACCACCTTCAATCGCACTTAGCTCGCACTTTGGGACCTTAACCCAGCTCTGGGTTGTCTCCCTCACGGTACACAGGCTTACCCCGCGCACCGGATTCCTCACGTCAACGGCGTCCGTAGGTTTGGAGTTTGACAGGGAGGTCGACTCCTCTCGGAGGCGAGACTCCCAATCGGTCGCTCTACCCCACGAACTACCTTAGTGAAGGTCATGCTTCGACATGTTTCGGTTGGAACCAGCTGTTGCCGGATTCGATGGGCCTTTCACCCCTACACATAAGTCACGAGAGGGTATTGTAGGACACCAACTCTAACAGGCCTCCACGTGGCTTTCGCCACGCTTCGCCTTGCTCATGCGTAGATCATCCGGTTTCGGGTCGTATCCAGTTGACTCCCCGCCCTTGAAGACGGTGGCCCTCACACAAAGTGCTGCGGCCGTATTGGTTTCCCTATGCCTGCCCCGATACTCGGGTTAGGCTCGCCAATTAGATACACTCCCTGGCTCGTTTTTCAAAACGTACGACAGAACATCGGCTCCCAGCAATTCCTACTGCAGGCTTGCACCTGGGTCGTTTTTTGCTGGGCCTTGTATGCCCTGTCGCTCCATCGCCACCTGATTTCAGGCCCTATTGCACCTCCCTTTTCGGGGTGCTTTTCAGCGTTCGTTCACACTACTTGTTCGCTATCGGTCTCGAGTCGTATTGAGTCTTCGCGGTCGTTGCCCGCGACATTCACAAGGGATTTCCGACCCCTGCTACTCGGGAGCTGACGCACGTCGTACTTGATCTCATTACGGGGTTATCACCCTGTTTCACGCTCCGTTCCAGGAGACTTCATGAGACGGTTCGGACGATGAGAGTCAGTCCGTACACCACATTGCCCGTGAGGGCTTCGGTTTGGACTTTGTCGTGTTCACTCGCCGTTACTAGCGACATCGCGTTTGCTTTTTGTTCCTGCCGATACTGAGATGTTTCAGTTCTCGGCGTTCCCCATTGCGCGAGGCAATTGCGGGGGGATTCCCATTCGGAGATCCTGAGTTCTTAGCCTCCGTGCGGCTTCCTCAGGCTTTTCGCAGCTTGGCACGTCCGTCGTCGGCGCTCGAGCCGAGCCATTCACCAGGTGGCACAGTAGCCACGTTGGAATAACTTGGTTTCACTGTTAACTCACGGTTGTGAGTCCAGTGGACGTCTGGATTGCACGTACATACGGTTGTCATTACACGACACGGTGGTCGCCGAGTGCGTGTTTCGAACCCTTCCCAACCGCGTTTTCACGGGTTGGTGCATCGGTTTGTTGGGATTGATTCTTT